>NZ_MKWH01000019.1:0-18226 GCF_001899705.1 Sphingobacterium sp. 40-24
TAAAACACAAATCCCGTTCGGAAGCAGAACATGTCGATTTAATGGTTATACTATATGCAAATGTGCCCGAAATCGACTTTTTCCAATCCGTACACGTATTTGCAGCGCCTACCGTATTGCGTGAGATGTTAGGTTATGCTTCTAAATGGAGCCAAAATTTTGAAGAAAACAAAGAACAATATCATTTTTTGCAGGCAATATTGAATTGTTTACCTAACTTTTGCTCTGAAAATCACAACCTACAAATTCCTATACCCTCAACCGAAAAACTGATTCCAATCTGTGAGGAGATCAATAACAATTTTAAATACGCAATTGATATAGAAATGCTAGCCAGAAAAGCGGCTATGTCAGCACGTAGTTTTCAACGAATCTTTAAGGCAGAAACTGGCATTACAGTTCAAAAATACCACCAGCTCATTAGGATTTTAAAAAGTATCGAAATGATTGATCAAAAGAAATATACCCTTACAGAAATAGCATATATGGTCGGATATAAAAGTTTGTCTGCCTTTACTTCTTCATATCAAGCAATAATGAAAGGTAGTCCTAGAGCTATGGCTTGTAAAAGCTGTGGAGAAGGACATATTAAAAAGATAATATTGTTTACCAACTTATTTAGCTTAAATAGCACATATTATTTTTTAAAGAGATTATATCAGTTATCGGGATGATAACAATACTAAAAGAGCCGGGTTATTCTGGCTCTTTCTTATTTGCGTTTCCCTGTATAAATATTCACGCTTATTTTGTCCCAATCGAACAACACCGAAATTTACATATTTCCACGTTTTGGCGCGTGTAAATAAGAGAAATCCGTTAAACTTAAACATAATAGTATTGTATTCTTAGATGCGAATTCGCCAAAAACAGGTGATTGCAATTGCGGTATTTCCCTGCTTAATTGTCTGTATTTTATACTGAAACGAAGACTTTCCGTCACCACTTGATCACTTTTAGGTAGTGATTACTACCTACCAGAGGTTTACTTTATTGGTATTTTGGAGTTTGACATGGATAGAAATGGAAGTCCTGGTATATCTCGTGTCACAGAACGCCCTTATTTCTATGATGTGGCGCTGTGTGACAAATTGACCAAAGAAATATTCTATGATAAATTGGGATATTAAATGATTTCGCTTCCATTATTTAATAAACAGCCGGGAGAACTAAAGACAGTTATGGATCAGTGGTTGTACTTACTTAAACACTTGAGTACCACGGATAGATTGCCAACATTTTCGGATAAAAAATATTTGGTCTTATCTTTGACATAGGAGAAATTTGGACGGAAGCCGCGCTATTGCAACTGATTTTGCAAGAGGTTTAACAAAATCTGATGCAACCACAAGAAATGCAATAGCAACGACCACAGCACTGGGACGTGTAGGCAAACCTGAGGATATTGGTGGCGTAGTTTCCTTCCTTTGCACTGCTGAAGAAGGATGGATAAACGTACAAAGAATTGAGGTCTCAGGAGCCAGGATGATTTAATAATCACTTTTAGCTACATTGTAAGTTTTGGCTACAACAAAGTTATTTTTGGATACATTTAACGGTATACGAACCCTGAACTTTGCTTCATAAATAATATTAGACATGAAAGTATTTGTTACAGGCGCTACAGGATTCGTAGGAACAGCTGTAGTACAGGAATTATTAGGTGCTGGTCACAAGGTTCTTGGACTTGCAAGATCAGAAGCATCCGCCAAGAGATTAATTGAAGCAGGAGCAGAGGTGCACTACGGTGACCTTACTGATTTTGAACGGCTCAAATTGGGGGCTAAAGCCGCTGATGCTGTTATACACTTAGGATTTGTTCATGATTTTGGACGTTTTCAGGAAATGTGTGAATTGGATAAAGAAGTGATCGGAGCAATAGGAGATGCTCTTGTCGGAACGGATAAACCCTTTATCATCACTTCTGGCACTGCACTCTTTTCAAAAGATGGCATCACAACTGAGCAGGACCGTAGCGTCAATCACCCGCATCCGCGGATTGCAACTGAAAATGCCGCGGACGATCAGGTCGCGAAAGGCGTGCGTGTCGCCGTTATTAGATTATCGCCATCTGTGCATGGTGAAGGAGATAAAATCGGTTTTGTTCCGCTATTTATCAAAATAGCAAGGGAAAAAGGAGTTTCAGCGGTTATTGGCGGCGGAAATAACCGCTGGCCAGCTGTGCATCGGCTGGATGCGGCAAGGCTCTACCGATTGGCACTGGAAAAACCATTTGCCAGTGGAACCAGATATCATGCAGTAGCGGAAGAGGGAATTGAGCTTAAGAATATAGCCTCTGAAATTGCGGAGCGTCTAGCTATTCCATTGGTCTCTATAAATTCACAGGAAGCGGAGCTGCATTTCTCTTGGTTTATGCATTTTGCAGCGCTTGATAACCCCACTTCAAGTGAATGGACAAGGAATGCGCTGGACTGGAAACCGCTACATCCCACTTTGCAGGAAGATCTAAAAGGTTCATATTATTTTTCGGATAACCGATAATCTGTATTTTTGTTCTTATCTTTTACATATAAAAGCATATCATTCCATGTCCGATAATAAGCCGATTCGAATTAAGACTATTTCCGATTTTCACAAACTGCGCGGTCTGCCGGGACCGAAGCACCCGCTGATTAGTGTGATCAATTTTGAAGATATGACCGAGCCTGCACAGGTCGGAAAACAGAGTCTGCTTTTCGATTTTTATATGATTTCGGTAAAACGTGACATGGAACACAAGTACCGGTATGGACAGAATGATTATGATTTTGATGAAGGATTGATGTTCTGCATGGCACCACATCAGGTTTTAAGTGTAATACGTGAAGAGCAAGGAAAAAATCCGTCTGGATGGATGCTGATGATCCATCCGGACTTTCTCTGGAATACGGCGCTTTCGACTTCAATCAAAAGATATGAATTTTTTGATTATTCGGTGAATGAAGCGCTGTTCTTATCCGAAGATGAGGAACAAAAAATGCAGCAGATAATCGAAAATATTAGGCACGAATATCAGAGCAATTTAGATCAGTTCAGCCAAAACATTATCATTTCTCAATTGGAGACCCTATTTAATTACACCGAGCGTTTTTATCAGCGCCAGTTTATAACACGTAAGAAAGCCAACCATCAGTTTTTGGAGAAGCTGGAAAATTTTTTTTCGGATTATTTTGAAGGAAAAGATATGGCGCATGGTTTACCTACGGTGCAGCTTCTCTCCGAAAAGCTTAATATGTCTCCACAATACATGCGGGGACTGCTTAAATCGCTTACAGGACAAACCACTCAGCAGATTATCCATGAAAAATTGATCGCAAAAGCCAAAGAAAGACTTTCCACAACTGAACTTACCATAAGTGAAATAGCCTACGAATTAGGCTTTGAGCACGCCCAGTCATTCAATAAACTGTTTAAAGCAAAAACAAATATTTCACCGCTGGAGTTCCGGAATTCATTCAATTGAGCTCATATTCAAAGGTAATTGGGGAGATTGATAATGACATGCGAAAAAAACAATCAAGGCCAGCAAATGCTTGGGAGATATTACACACCTTTAGGCATAAATCTATTGTCAGATCCGATCAGTCGCTATTTTTCTTGACCACTTCGATCATGTGATCCAGATCAAAAGGCTTCTGGATAAAATCGTCAGCTTTACATTCCGCTGCAATTTTTTCGATATTGTTGGCCGTTGATGTCAGAACAGATGAAACATCTTCGGTTTCAGGGTCTGATTTGATTTCCTTGATCACTTCTGATCCCTTTTTGTCGCCTCTGATGTGGTCATCCACGATAACGATATCCGGGTCAATATCTGTAAGTTCTTCAATCGGTTCTGTTGTAAGCGAAGGAATCACCTCAAAACCTTCATCAACTAAGACTTCATCCATTAGATTCAAGATATCTTCATTATCCTGAATAAGCACAGCCTTCCTTTTTTGTCATTTCTTCTGAAATTTATAGGTTAAATATAGGAAAAAAGCCGGTACGATCAACTGGCAAAATAGCTAATTTCTGTTGGGAAGTAGTCATATAAAGGTTTGACCAAACTTGTTAAAGACTGGTTGTGTCAGTAGACTCAACACGGCTTCCACATTATCCATTACTTAATTTCTTCACCAGTAGTGCCGTCAAAGTTAAGTACTGTGGAATTGTATGGATCTTTGAAATACATAGAAATAACCATACGTTGTTTTAGTGCTTTGCGCGTGATCATTTCATGGGCTTTTGCGGGGTCTTTAGCCAAAGCATCAATGTCTATTTCTAAATTCTTGTCTATATTTATGGTCATCTGTTTCTTAAAACCGACATAAGTGAGGTTTTTGACATCGTATTTTTTGAGGCTTTCGGCAAGTGCTTTCTTAAGAATGGGCAAAGAGGTTTCATCAGCGGTAAACAGCTGCTCAGGGTTTACCAAGCTACTGCCGGAATTTGGGCTCACTTCAGCGGAATTACCACGCAGCGTAACATCATCGTAGGCATTTTTTTGCCCCTCGGCTTCTACACCCAAGACTACAAATTTATCGTAAATCAGTATTTTTTCTGCTTTTCGGTTGCCGATGTATCCAATGGCTTTTTGATAGGCTTTATCCAGATTTTTGTTGTCAAAATTCCCTATATTTTGCCCCGTTAAAGTTTTTGGTAAATCGCGAACGTCAGTAATCAGTTGGTCAAAATTGCCCGACAGGGCAAAAGGAAATGAAAAGCCGAGACCTAAAAAGGCCAGTGAAAGAACAATGCCAAACGCCAGACGCAGACCGGAGACTTTGCCAACTTCAGTGTCAAAAATAGACGAGCCTTTATCGGGATACACCTTTTGGGCTTTAACATTTTTGAATTTTTCTGCGGCATCGTAGACCTTATCACGCCACGCTTCATTCGGACTGATTTCCATTATACCGTAACCCGGATTTTCCTTGTCTTCAATAAAAGCCACAAACCGTCCGGTGTAGAAATTGGGTAACTCACCCATCGTGATAAATTGGCGAATGGTGGTTTGATAAGGCTCTCCGGAATCCGGAAAAACAGTAAGAGTGAATTTGAATTGATGATTAAAATTATTGACCACCAAACCAGCCTCTTCCAGTTTTTCAACCCGTGCAGGAACCCGCCGGGCATTTCCACCTCCTATATTTTCACCGTTTGCGGTCATTTTCGTGATTTTCGAGGTTAGTCCACGCGTGAAAACTATAGCCCACAAAAACGTTAGCGCAATAAATCCGAAAATGGTAAACGGAATCCAGCTATCCGGAATCATACCGCCCGAGCCTGCTGTTATCATTCCGATGAATGCACCGATCCCCATCCAGGTTAGCGCTTTAAACAAAAATCTACGCAAGTTGAACGGCCCCTTTTTTTTCTCGTTGTTCATGTAGCAGTATTTTATACTAAATATATTACTTTACTTTTGAAATACGATCACAAGTTCCAGTCATTGTATAGCCTTGAACTTAGAGTTATTCAAAAAGTTATATTTTTTGAATGGCATTTTTTATCATTTTTGATGGTGTGGAAAAGAAGCTCGCGGGTAGAAAAGTGGACCAATAATCTTTTACTGGAGATCAGAGAAAGCACAGGAATAACTGTTCTTTATATTGATGTGCTCAATCATCACCTTGAAGCAGTGAAACAGTGATATACTCGAAAAACAAAAGATCAATATTTTTATGAAAATCTTAATTCAGACTTTTCAGCCCTAATACAGGTGATTCCAAGGGAATTGTGAAAAGTTTTTAAACCTTTGAGAAGCTGTTTTTCTGCTCATAAAATATCTTTTAATTCGTCCACGAATAATTCATGTAAATGCTCATTTGGCATTTGTGTTGCATTCTGATTCGATGTTGCCATAATTCTAGTTTTTTTTAAAATGGACACATTTAGAATGCATATCGTTTGGAAATTTCTAATAAATCCATAGCCTCTACTGCTGGAGAATGATAGTGCTAGTTGTTGGGGTGATCCTACTAATGATTCCGGCCCTCCTAAGTATCGCCGTTATTGTTGACGATTATATACTTCTCCACAATCTGTTTGGAATCTTTGTGACACATTACTTTTTTGTCAGTATTTACAAGGATGAATACTGCTAATAGAGGAATATTTCGCCCCTGATAATGATGCTCTGCGTAAACTGTGAATACCATCTTTACCGTTTCTCCTTAGAACAGCACCAAACGCTAATAGGTTTAAAGAGCATGTAATTATGACCTTAGGAGATGGTAGATATCCTTGCAGGAAGGTCGAAATAAAAAGTTGATCCACTGCCTTTCTTACTTTTAACCTCGATACGGCTGCCATGGCTGCGCAATATTTCTGAAGCCACATATAGGCCAATTCCAAATCCTGAAATATTTGAGGTATTTAAATTGTCGACACGGTAAAATGCTTTAAATATATTTCTGGCATGTTTTTCATCTATACCCATTCCCTGATCACGAACGTAAATTCGAATATTCTCACCCAGTTTTTCCGCCCCTAGATCAATGATCCCGCCTAATGGCGAATATTTAACAGCATTGCTTAAAAGGTTTCCCAACACTTGATCAATTTTCGGCCGATCTGCAAATATGTGAATCGAAGGATCACAGGATACCGTGAAGTCATGCTTGCGGTATTCCGATCTCATGTCATCGATGCATTCTTTCATTAATTTTTCAAGAGCGAAACAGGATTGGTTAAGTTGTAATTTACCTTCGTCAACTTCTGCGACGCTAAGAAAATCCTGAATCATCACCATCATCTTTTTAACCTGCCCTTCAATTTTAGTGCCTAGCATCGCGCTTTTTTCGCCATATCTATCTTTGTGCTGCTGCATAATTTGGGCACTCATCAATACACTGGTTAGCGGGGTTTTGAGCTCATGACTTGCCATGGAGATGAAAACGTTCTTCCTCTTTTCCTCCTGCTTCTTTTCTGTGATATCCCGCGCGATTTTGGAGACACCGATAATTTCACCCAGTTCGTTTTTAATAGGAGAGATGGTCAATGATAAATCAATTAATTTCCCGGACTTCGTCAGGCGGACTGTTTCAAAATGCTTGATCGAGTGCCCAAGCCGCATCCGGCCCAGAATAAAATCTTCCTCCTGATGCCTATCGGGTGGGATCAATTTTAAAATTGGCTGGCCGATCATCTCCTCAGGCGTATATCCGAATAGCGTGGACGCCGCATCATTCCAGCTTGTTATTATACCTTCGAGCGTTTTTCCGATGATAGCATCATAAGACGAACTTACGATAGCGGCCATTTCCGCGCTTTTTTGGATGGCTTTTTTTTGGTCGGTGATATCCATGATTGCCCCAATGATCCTTCTGGATTTTCTCGCGGCGCTAAAATAGGCTGACCCCTGAACTTTGATATAGGAAATTGAATAATTCTGTGGTTTTACAATTCTACATGTAAACTCAAATTGGGCGTCAGCGCTATCTTGACTTAAAGTTCTGATCTGCTCAATGACCGCATTCCTGTCATCAGGGTGTACAAGATCAATCAGTGTATCGGTGAATTCAGTATTTGAAGGGAGATCCAATATCTGCTGCGCCTTTTCAGAAACATGCACCATTCCATTATCGGAATTCCAGTCCCAGGTTCCCAGGCCTGTGGAAGCAAGAGCGAGCCTGAGCCTTTCCTCTTTTTCTTTTACTACCTCTGTGAGCTGATCTTTTCTTAGCTGAGCGGTCACGGCTTCTGTAACATCTTTGGTAAAGCACATAGAATGCATAAATTCGTTGTCTTTCATCAAGGCGCTAGAATTTATAACAACATGTCTGTTATCTCCATTTTTGCATTTTAGGATAGCCGGATAGTCATCGATACGCTCATTGTTGGCCAGCTTGCTTAGTATATCGTTGATTGTGTTCTGGTCGGCATGATAATTTTTGATTGGCTGGCCGATATACTCTGAATAGGTGTAACCAAGCAGATCCAGTTCAGCTTGGTTGGCCCAAATTATAATGCCATCGCTATTAACCCAGTGCAGCGAAATCGAAGCCTTCTCGATAAACTCTGACAGCTCGGAGACCCGTTGTTTTAGGTCTCTGTTTTCTTTTTCTAATCGTTCTATCGTTTCTTCGGGACTCATAGAGCTGTAATAAAGGTAAATGTTTTTGGAGTAAAAGTATAGAAATAAAACCTTAAAAACTCAGGTAAAAATACGTTGTATAAGGCGTAAAAAGTCCTAAAATTTTATAAATCATTTAATAGGTGAAAGATTTAAAAATCAAGGATAAATGGCAGGCTAAAAAACACAAAAGAGAAGACGCAATCTTCTTATCAAAAAGAAAAAGATTCTGTTTTTAAAAATTTGACGGATAATTTCTTCCTTAAAAAAAAGAAATAGGAACTTGAAGAGTTCGATTATTGTTTGATTAAAAAGATTCAACTGGTCTGATGTCCTACCAGTCTTATTCTTTCTGAAATCTAGTTTTGTATGCAATATCGAATTTTAATAACATTTTAAAGTGATCTAAGGTATCTTCATCGTGAAAGGCGCCACGGATTGATTCATCTACATCATAAAGCAATGCTATTTTTTCTGAATATTTAATCAGCTTTTCGTGTGTTATTCCCATGACATCTGTATGTCGATAGTCTTCCTTTATAAGCATATCTGAAATTGCATCTGACAGCCTCACCATTTCATCCCTTTCTATTAACATATCACTTTTTTTATTTACATCGGCAGATTGATTCTTGTGAAGGATTCCGCAGCGCAAATGAATTGATTTTAATGAACATAATAAAAATACAAAATTTTATCTGTATAGTCGTTTTTAATATTTTAGCGATGTCACATTTCTAATTCCCTTAAAACATTCTCTAATAATTATTCACTTACTAAAATTTAATCTATTGATTAGGTGCACGTGAGAAGAAGCGTTGCTGAATTATACTAGAAATTTGTTAAATTGGTTACTTGCGAGTGCTGATGCTGGATCCTACTTCGGGATCAGAGTCATATTGATTTTAAATTTCAATATTAATGAAGAAAGTAACCGGTCAAGAAGAAAAATGTGCTGCAGGGGATGCCCTGGAGTTCTCCGCTAATCTGTTTGTTTTTGAAAGGAACTCTTGTATTGCCGTCTCTCAAAATACCTGTGATTTATTGGGCGTTAAGATTAATGATATCTGGGGATTAGCTCCTGAAAAAATAATGGAGATGCTTAGTCCCTCGATGACTTTGAATTGGGAAGAATTTAGTCATAAGGTTTATTCCAATTATGCGGAGCTCTATATTGGAAGTATCAAGATTAACGATAAGGCCTATGACATAATCGCATACGGATTAAAGAAAAGGCTCTATCTTGAAATTAGAGAATCAACTGCGAATATAGTTTACAAAGATTCTTCCGGAACATCTACTTTCTCAGGAAGTTCGAGCCGCTGTCCTGTTTCTTTGCTAATCCATGATATTAAGAATTCCTCGGCCAGTATCCAGCTTGCCGCTCAGATGATTTTACAGAACCAAAATATGCCCGAAGAGTTTAAACAAAAAGCACTGGAAAATATTATAAGATGTTCTGGGATGATTTCAGAAATGGTGGATAAGCTAAGCAATGCAGTTGTTGAGGATCGCGAAAAATAGCTGTTAATTAAACCAGTAATTCTCATAAAGTGGAATGCTGCAATGTATAGATTAAAAATACTGAGCCGATACGTAAAAATCACAAAAAGAAATTTATTATGCTAATAGCGCTAATCTAGGCAAGAGCGCTCGGAAAGTGGCAAGCAAATTGAGGATAAAATTTGACTGTTATTATAAAATTTTGTTACATGTATAAGATATTACTTGTTGAAGACCATATTCTAGTGCGTAGCGGCCTAAGGCTTTTACTTAATTCACACGCAGATATTAATGTGATTGGGGAGGTTGATAATGGGATGCAAGCGCTGGAATATCTTAGAAATAACGAACTTCCAGATTTGATCCTTACTGATTTCACTATGCCAGAAATGGACGGGATTGCATTGATCACCAAGGTGAAAATCATGTTTCCAGATGTAATAATTGCAGTTCTATCTATGGTTGATGATCACGCCACTGTCTTGGAGGCCTTCAAAGCCGGGGCGTTGGGTTATTTATCAAAAAATTCAGATTATAATGAACTTCTGAGTGGTTTACTTGAGATTTGTCAAGGAAAGAGATATTTATCCACGTCAATTGGCTTGTCATTATTGGATAAATGGCAAATTAATCAACCAGTGCTTCTTGACAAAGAAATCATTTGTCAGCGTTATGAAATCACCGAAAGAGAATTAAATGTTCTTGAACTTATTGCCCACGGTTTAACAAATGCTGAGATTGCTGATAAGATATTCCTGAGCAAACGAACTGTTGAAGGAGTCCGACAACAGCTCATCGATAAGACTAATACGAAGAATACAGCCGACCTTGTTCGATTTGCGTTTCAAAAAAGTTTAATACAATAACTTCATATCACCTCAGCATATAATTGTCATTCTTTAATACCGTAAGTCAGGTGGTTCCATTGGGTGGGAAGCTATTCAGAATCGCCCGAGAACGTATCCGAAATAGGACTAATATAATGGTTACTGACAATTAGAGCACAATAGCCAAAAAGGGCTAACGATATGTTAGCCCTATTATTTCTTTCCGATAATGAGAGCTTTCTTAAATGATATTTTCATCAACGTCAGAAGGAGCTGTCGGAGGCTGAACTGGAATGCCTTCTGCGTCATTGGCCTCCTCTTGTTCGCCAATTTCTTGATCGATTTCCTTTTCATTAATGCCCGGGAATGCATTTTCTCCTTCAATACCTACTTCCTCGTCGAATCCCAGGTCCTCTTTGTCAGCTACTTCAGGAGCTTCATTAGGGTCGTTTTCCGGTAGCTGTTCTTCCGGTCTATCGGGAACCTCGTTGGGCAAGTCCTCTGGCCCTTCTGGTGATACGATTGCGAGCGCAATGATTGGCATACCTTGATGCACCTCTAGCGATATTAAGTTTTTGTTCATATAATACAATTTAGTTTATATAGTGAACCCATCTCATGCCCATATCGTTAGCTGATAAACTACGTAATCAAACTCATTTTATACTTGAAAAAAATCTTTACTTGCCACCTAGTTTTGAAAATACGAGCAAACGTATAATCTAATCCAAATTTCTACAAGGTATCCAAACGGATATTTTGCCTGCATTTTTTTTATCATAAAAGCCCTCTCCTGTATCTACAAGTATTAATTGTTCATTCTTTCGGATAAGCATCACATTAATAGGAGCTTCGTAGATATCCGTAGGTAAATGTAGTCGGTTTAGCTCTTTTTGAAGGTCTGCAGGTGCTGCATCCGTCGCAATAATGGGTTGATACGATCCTATATCAAAGTATCCATCGGAAAGAATATAGATTTCCAGGTTATCAAATGGAATTTTGAGATGACTGTAGTTTATTTGTGTATTCATCATAGTAATGCAATTAATTAGCGTTTTGTCTTGTTTAAAAAAGGGAATATTCGTGGTGCTAATCCAGCCAAAACATGTCCCATTTTCGGAATGGTTATTACGGTAAAGTCTATCACAATATTTTGCAATCTCCTGGCAATTTCCTGAGTAGAGCGGATTGCATCCTGTTCTCCGCCGATGAATAACACAGGCATCGTCAAACGGCTGAGCTCATCATCTGAAAAAATATATTCTTTTTCTATCCTCGCATTAAAATTGGTTTGTATTAAATCCATAAATGCTACAATTCTTTGATCCACACGCTGGCTTCCCAAGACCAGTCTATTAATCTTGATACGTCCAGTTGCTCCCAAAAGGGAATAGAGTAGGGCTTTTATGATAAATGTTGTTTTGGTAGGAACTATTCCTGCAGGTGCCAGCAAAATCAGCCGGTCAACTAATTCAGGATAACTTGTTGCAAAACGCAATGCCAACCATCCTCCTTGCGATAATCCGACTATATTTGCCTTGCTGATGTTGAGTCTGTCGAAAATCTCTTTTAGCCATTCTGCGAAATCTTTTGTTTCATAAGAAGGTCTGGTTTCTGCACTCTTTCCTGCCTCTCCGATAATGTCTATTGCTATGACTTTATATTGTTTTGAATATTCGGCTATGTCGGATAGCCATGACGTTGCATTAGAAGATGCGCCATGCAGTAAGATGACAATTTCTTTATGTTGACTTCCGCCCTCCAAAAAATGGGTGTCACCAAAAGTTGTTTTCAGCACACCGGTTTTCAAATTCAATGACGAATTCGTTATCGCATCGTCGTAAGCCCGGATAATTTTGTTTTTTCCTTCAGGGCTTTTAAAGACCGTTTTATTCATGAATATTTCTGTATATAATGTTGTATAATAAGAACTGCATTACCGTCCTTTCGCTTTATCACCTCTTAAAGTGATGACTGTACTCGATACCATAGTTGCTATTTTACCATCACCGCGAAAAATATCGCATCGATAATGACTTAAGTTTTTTCCACTATGTAAAGGTGCTGCTTTGGCAGTAAGTATATTCTCGAAAACGGGCCGGTAAAAATTGATTTTCAATTCTACAGATGTAAAAGTTTCGCCTTCCTGAACAACAGTAGAATGTGCGGTTCCGATGGCTGCATCTGCCAGTTCACAAAGCAGGCCTCCGTGGATGGTTCCTTGTTGGTTACTGTGCTTGTCTTTTGTTGTATTGATCTGTACGGTCGCTGTACCTAAACCAACTTCTATAATGTCTATGCCTAATGTTTTTGATATTGATGTCGGGTAATGCATATGCGTATGCATGTCGCCGGTAATTTCACTTTTTATCAATTTACTTAGGTAATCTAATATCGATAGTTTTGTCATATACGTTGTTTTTATATTTATATAATAAACCAATCGGTCTTTTTTTTAATAAAAAAATTATATGTTTTCCATGTTTCCTATTATTGACTGTATGGCGTGCAAATGATGCAAATCATGCTCTGCAACAAAATGCATCAGGTCAATGATATTCATGGGTTGTTGTAATCTCGGATGCATACTTGTCTTCAATAAGTCTTCTTCACTCAATTTCTGAAGCATTACAATTGTTTTGTCTCTTTCGCTGACTAGGTTTTTAATAAGCTCTGCAACCAACATTTTGTTGAAAGAATATTGATCAGTTGCTGTATTGTTTAAATCGGCAGGGGACATATCCGGTTTTCCTTCCATTATATCTTTAAAACGGATTCGCCATAGATCTTCTAAAAGTATTAAATGTCCTATGTTCTCATTGACAGACCATTTATCTCCCATTTTGCGGGTCGAAACTTCTATAGGACAATTTTTCAACTCTTCCTTTAAAACAGCCGGAAAATCTTCAAGGAGTTTTAGAAATTCGTCAAAATATTCCGAGCCTGTGTTTGAATCAAATTGTCTGTCGAACCATCTGACAAAAGATTGTGACTTTACTTCTTTCATGAGTATCAATTTATAGGTTATTACTGTTTATCCATTCTTTCGTGGGCATTATCCACTCGTCTAATGCCCTGAACAGAAAGCCATGTTCCAAGCCTGTGTTGAGGATAATTTCTTTAAAAGATTTCAAATCAGAATTTTTAAACCTAAGTTGCCTTGATAATAACTCAGCACCAACATCGGATTTTTCATTAATCGACAAAATCTCCCCGTACAGCTGAAACTTTCGATCTTCATTCATCGAATCATTTTTAAAGCTTGAGCCAATAAAAACAAATTTCAAATCTGGGTTTTTAGCATAATAGGAGATGTATTGAGCTATATAGCCTCCTTGAGATGTTCCAACAATTGAAATATGGTCATAAGGAACTCCACCGTTGTGTAAGCTGTCAATTTTAAGAATCAACTTTTTTGCATATATCTTGGGATCAGTGCCGGGCTTTCTTTTTTCAGATAGTATGACAGAATTTGTAGATTGAAGTTTTTCTAAAATAGCTGTATATGCCGCTGGTCCGTATTTAGGATGGGAGGCATTTAACGGATGTTCTTCCAAAAATTTATTATGCAAAAAAAATACATACTCTTTTTGAGTGCTATTTTGAGCATTAACAGCAAATGGAAGAAATGACAGATAAAGAATTATTAACCTAAGAAACATATAATTTGAACTTAATTTAGAGACAACATCAGACTTCTACAAGATACCTTTTTGAGGCTGTCAAGCTCACGAACCAGATGATTGGGCAGATCATAAACATCGCTGCAGATAAAAGTTGTTGAAACATTACTCTGTTTTGCCAGTTCCCGTGCTTGATCTATTGCTACATCCGAAAGGTCAACGCCGACTACGTCCGCTCCCAGGCGACTTAAAGAGATACTATCCTGTCCGAAATGGCACTGTAAATGCAATACGGATTTGCCTGTCAAATCTCCAAGTAAATTAAGCTCTATATCCTTTAATGAATTTTTCCCCTTCAAAAAGGCTTCCAGGTTATAAAAATCAGAATTGATATGTGCTTCTGTTCTGGCATTCCAAGATTCCCTGTTTATTTCCAAATAATTGTCTTCTGCATTCATATGTATTTGTCTAATGAAGTGAATTGATTTTTTGCCATTCCTCGTAGCTGATTACGCCAAGTTCTGGCTGGCTTTTGCCGTTTAGAATATGGATAAACTCCAGTTGATTTCCGTCTGGATCATCAAAATAGAGAGCAAGTGCGGGCATCCAGGCAAAAACCATTGGTTCATTGCTGCCATTTTTGAGAAAATTATAGGCTTTTAATCCGTTTTTATCTAAAAAAGTATTCGCATCTTTTAAAATGAAATCTTTGGAACAGCTGAATGCAAAATGTCTTGTCTGGAGATTACCTTGTTGTTCCCAAAGTCCGAGCATTGCCTTTTTATTTTCTCCGATCCAAAGAAATGCAATCGGCCTGGTTTCATCATAATGTGCAAACTCAAGTCCCAAAATTTTAGTATAGAATTGCACTGCATTTTCCAAGTTGCTTACTTGGATGTGTGTCTCATATAATCCTTCAATCATTTTTATATATTTTATTATTAATAATTATTGTGTTGTGATAAGTACAGGCTTTAATCATTTTAGCATATGAATAATCGGATAATCTTTGCCTGAACAATCCTTTTCTGATTTTCCTGATTTTCTGAACCCTAATTTTTCATAAAATCCGATGGCCTGATAATTTTGCTCATTGACATCAACCTTTGTAATGCCTTTCGTTTCATCCATAAATTGAAATAGGTGCTTTCCATACCCTTTGTTACGGTAGTCATTGTGAATAAAAAGCATTTCGAGGTTTCTGTCTGATACCGATGAAAACCCGACAGATTCCCCGTTTTCAATAAGGAGAAATACTTCGAGATTGGGCAGATAATCCTTCGGAATGATTTCTTTAAAGTAGATAAAATCTTCATTGGTAAGAAAATCGTGAGTTGCCCTAACAGCGGATTCCCAGATTTCCATAATTCTTGGATAATCTCCGGTGGTTGCAAGCGTGATTTGTGTTGACATAACTTTAAAATGGTACTATTTAATATGATATTCTGTTCACTTGTTAATATAAAATAAACCGAACGGTCTTTTTTAGTTTAAAAAAATTATATGCTTAAATTCTTAATTAATTTTTCAAGGAACGACATTGCAATTTTAAGCTCCACCATATGGTTGTTTACCTTTGCCTGCATGAATGCTCCTTCAATCATTGAAATCATGATCACTGCAATTTCAGTAGGGTCAGTATCTTCCTTTATTTCTTTTCTTGCTATGCCTCGTTTAATCTGATTTTCAATTGATGTTTTCCAAAATGCTAATGCCTTTTGTGCTCGTTCTTTTAGCTTAGGATGTGTATCATCAACCTCTGTAGCAGTATTTAAAATTGGACATCCAGCCTGTAGAAATGGGTATCTGAAATAATTTTTATAGGTTTGCGGGTAAACAAGCAGTCGTTCAATCGAGTTTTCAGTTGCCAAGATGCGGTCTTTCATATGTTGAGTAACTTTACCGAAGTTGTAATCAAAAACGTTCAAGGCTATCTCGTCTTTGTTTTCGAAGTTACCATAAATACAACCTTTTGAAAGTCCTGTGGCAATCATCAAATCATTTATGGACGTACCTGCATAACCTTTCGTATTAAAAACTGTTGCTGTTTTTTCGATAATTAATCGTTTGGTATTTTCAGATTTAGTCGTTTTCATTAAGCATAAATTCTAATACGGGACAAAATTATGAAAAAAAATAAAACGATCGGTCTTTTTTTTTGAAAAAGAGCATTTTCTAAATGCACTCAGATTTCTTACAAGGTTTTTTCTAATTCGTATTGCCGATAGTCCTCCCAAGCAGTTTAAGATAATCAATCATACTGCTAGAAGCAGATTTTAAGATTTTTGAATATTCAATAACTATTATCAGTACCCTAATAGTTGGATCGGTTTTTCCCTTATCAAAGTCTTTAGTATTATAGGGCGACCAATACCTTTCTATTGTGCTGATATTGCTACTGGTTTCAGCAGTACCGATAATCATTAAAAGTTCAGATCTATCTGGTATGGTGTAAATTAATTTGATTTCTTTATTTGTTTGAAGATTATGATAGTGTTTGCTATCCGAGGAAAAGATAAAGAAAAGATTTCCATATCGGTCCATTTCTTTTGTATGTACTACTTGAACATTCTGTAAGCTGTTTTTTACTGTTGAGGTGCATAAAATACCATTTCTAATTTCATTCATTAAAACCTTTAAAATAGATATGGTTGCTTCTTTATTTTGTATAACATTTTTCATCGCAATGTTCTTAAATCTATAGAAATAAACATTAGCTAGCTCTGTCGCGTTCAAGTCTAAATACTTAAAGTTTATGAATAACTACTATTTTAGGACATTAAGCTGAGGTAGTGGTTAAGGTTACATTCCTTGGCATGGGTCATACATTCAACACATTACAGCTGACCTTTGGCATGGATATTTAAACCGCTTCAAAATTATAAGCTCATAAGATGTTAAAACCACAGAAGTCTATGTGAGAATTGTAGATGGAAAAAGCAATAAGGATTATACAGTTTTCTTTGCGCCATGTTGTTGCAGATGGTTATAAGATTAAATAGAATCTATAAGCAAATCTCAGCCTTTCTTTTACTTTCTCTTTACGGGTTCCCGTATAATTTCATTTTTAACAAGCTTTAGTTTTGCTTCAAGTTATTATAAAGAACATAGACAATGGAAATATTTTTAGGATGGATTATCTTTTCGTTAGCAGTGGGTGCTATTGGTGTTAATAGAAATATAGGTTTTGCCGGAGCATTCTTTCTTTCATTATTCCTATCTCCGGTTATTGGACTCATTTTTACGCTGGTGTCTAAATCAGACGAGCAACTCAGATTTGAAACGGAATTGCTTTCACATGCAAAAAAGCAAACCGATGGCATCTTAAACGTTGGTCATAAATCATTTACAGATGAGTTATTTAAACTTAAGACATTGTTGGACTCCGGCCTGATTAGCAGAGAGGAGTTCGAGTCGGAAAAAGAGAATTTAAAACGAAATGCCACTATTAAGAAAACGGTACTCGCCTTATATTGCTCGCAGACTCCAAGTATGTCAGGAACACTTATGGTAAGGGTGGGGGATATAGGAGGTTTCGTTACTTTACCCTGGAGTAAGAATGATGCAATAGATTTTAATGTACAGACAGATGAAGTGAAGGTGGTTATTGGTCCTAAATCAGTATTCGCGAGCGAAAAGACCGTATTTCTTAAAACTATCAAAGATGAGCCTGCTTACTACGATATTTTTGAAGTCTATAGCAGGTCATAGGCTATTAGAAATATGCGGCTATGAATAAACATACTTTATAAATAAATTTCAAAATTATGGCGCTAAAACCAGGACTAAAAAGAATTGCCGAATCAACAGGTAAACCAGACAGACGCCAAAGAGACAACAAGGAAACTCCAGGCAATACGCCTTCTTTACCTCCTCCAAAAAGACAACAAGGGAAGAAGTAGTATTTTTTCATAATACACAATGCAAATAACTTTGCATTGTGTATTTAAATATTCTAAGGATCTCAAAGCCTGCTGAAATGGAGGCTCTATAAATCGTTGATGAGAGGTGTATGCATCCGCAATGGAGAATAAGAGCATTTATGTAAAACGGTTATATCGAACGGCTCAACCGAAGCTTAAGTGGTCCGCATCAGGTATGCTCACATTCCCGCTGATAATTTTAATCTGATTTAGAAATCCATTACTGTGTCCAAGCCGCGTTTGAGTCCCTTAAATGTATCTATTTTATTTAAAGCTATAAAAATGCCTTTA
>NZ_MKWH01000020.1:0-17355 GCF_001899705.1 Sphingobacterium sp. 40-24
TAACTCCTGTGTGATACTATCGCGCAGGTAGAGCTGATACCAAAACTGTCCTTTTGTTGTTTTAAAATCGTACATCAGATCGATAAATTCCTTAGTGATACGATCATCAAAAACGGAAAGACTCGATTGCACCCCTTTGAACGCATCAGGAAAAGCTAGCTGATAACAGGTATTCAGAAAGTAATTCCCCACCTGAAACAGTGAATTTCCTTCGCTGTAGGACACTGCGGGATACACCCCGAGATAATTTTCCCGATAACCCGACATCACCGAGCAAAATAGAAGTCCTGTTGTATCGACCAAAGGCCGTGTGTTTATCCGTTCAGGATTTTGGATTTCCGATTTTTCTATAAACCGGCTTGACACTCCAGTTTTTAAAAAATCTTTGATAATATCCTCTGTGATAGAACTTGCGTATGAATTGAGGACAAATTGCCCCGCTGGATTGATAATCCCTATCGTTGGCAACGTATTATGCGGAAAAAGCGACGTAAACAAGGTATCATTCAGTATTGTCGGCAATACTGGTGTGTAGTTAAAGTCCTCTTTATATTTCTTGAATCGCTTTTTTATCCGCTCTGGTGTATCCTTATTCCGCTTGCTGTTAACCATCACAACCTGTACCTTATCCTGAAAGCGCTGCTGGATCAATTCCATGTCGGGAATTCCTTCAATGCAGCTTGGGCAGCCTGTTGACCAAAAATCCAGCAGAATAAGCTTCCCTTTCAGATCAGCGAACTTGATTGTTTTCTTTTTCCCATTAAAATAGCTCAGTTCGAGCGACTGGTTCCATACCGCATCCGGGATCTTATCGCCCGGTTTTAGCGCAACGAGACTGGATAGCCCATCGGCCCCGCTGTCCTTGCGGGGCGTCTGAGCCGATAAACTAAACATAGAAACTAAACATAAAAACAAGCATGTCAATACCATGCGATACGCACGCTTATAATCTGCGACGAATAAAAAGCATTTTAAAGCCCACTGAACAACTGGACCTATTAATCCAAGCAAAGTATTAACTCGATACTTCAAAGCCTCGCAGGTCGAATTAAAATACTTTAAAACAGATCGTTTCACTTGCACCCCCTGATTCGACACAGCATCTTCTGTCTGCTGGAAAGCTTTCTTTTGTTGTGTGGGTATTGTGCAATCGTTTAGTTGTCCTTGTGTATAACAAGGGCTTAGCAAGGGTGAACCTAGGGTCGCGCTATAGTCAAGCTTGTGTGTTTCTTGTGCCAAGCTATAGTCGACCATCTTTTGAGCAATGCCTGCCGAATTTTTAGATTTCATCGGATTTTCATCGAGTCCGCATCGGGTTTTGATCGGTGTGACCCGATGAGATCCCGATGAAAACTCGATGCCAATAGCATGAAAGTCAGAAGCTGAGGCGAAGTTGATCAGGCGAAAGTCCGAAGAAGGTGATGCCTCTCCCGCTCGTCGACTCGCCTCTGGCTCCGCTTCGAGACTTCTTCGGGACATGGTCGAGACAGGCTTGGCACTTCTTCGGCTCGGCTTCGGCAGGACTTCGAGTACGCTTCGACTCCTACCCGAAGCGCAGTCGAACAACAGTCGAAGCGTTCCCGAAGAAGAGTCGACGCTGGTACGACGCAGTGTCGAAGGATCCTCGAACAAAACCCGAAGGCTGCCCGAAGAATCTGCTTTTTTTAGAAGGTTCTGAGCGCTAATCTTATAGTGCTTTTTTAGCAGGATCGAAGTACCTTTAAAGTACGTTTTTCCTTGTCTAATTTTCATACGCAAATTTTGCGTAATTAGTACTATATCTGTACTTAAGTAGTGCTTCACACGTACTTGAAATATATAGGTTATATAGCCCCTTAAAAAGGCTAAAAATTTCAGGATATTCATTATTTAGTTTATTAGTGGTTTTGAGAAAGCTGATAAAAAAAATCGTAGATTTCCTTGCTACTTTCGAGTTCACAAGCGATGAATCTGTTGCTTCGAAGAAATGAAATTTCCACCTCCGATAGATTAATCTTTTTGTAATGAATCAGAAAGTATGCCATTACCATGCGAAATAATGCGACGGAGAAACTTTGTATATCCGCTGCACTGATCGTAGGATTAACTCCCCTTTCTCGATCGAAATAAATCGTAAGCAATTCTACTAGATGATTACGACAACTATCCATATCATACTTAGTCCAAAAATCTTTAATACATGCTACTGGATCATAGTCCAGATGATGGATTTCGTACATCGCCAGGTCAAAGGCGACTAGTTTCTTTAAAAGCTCTTTCATTTTTTTGGCTTTTGAGGGCGTATATCTGCATGGATTCTTTGAAAAAATAGGAAAAAGCAATCCCTATCGAGTCCAAAGTCTTAACACAGCCTACATTGTTAAAAAATTTATTAACTAAACCTCAGAATGCCGTTTTACTCTTTTCGTCAATGGTTATATATATGTTCGTCACGGACATCCACAATGATAGGAAGAACCGACCCTTTGTTGTATCACAACAATATTTGGGATAGATATTTGTCTTCGAAGAAAAGTTTACCTAAATTTATGGTGCAAACAATTATTTAGAACAAGCCATCTTCATTGCCTTCAATCGCTATTTAATCTATTGATGTGTAGGGTCGGTGGCAAACACGTAAAGGGGAATTTGGTTATTCGTGTGAATAAGCCGTACTAAGCCATTTTTTATTGGCTCCTCTCCCGTCTCGTGCTGTTTATGGTAAACGTTTAATCCGGCGCTCGGATTAAATTTTTGAAATGCTGTTTGGCGGAATACCGAATGAATTGAGACGGGACTCGGTACTCCTGGAATAAAGTTTTATTTAACATCGTTATCATAATTTATCTGGATATGATGAACGTCGTTATCTGATGGGGACCGTTTACTTGTTCAGGTTAGCTAAGCAAGGAGCGGTTTCACACTTTGAACCCAGGGGAGCTAACCCTTGTCACCTCTACGTCTGCAAGAGATTTCGAAATGACATCGCCAAAGCTACACGTGAAACCGCTCGCATGCCGCATATATCAAAAGTATAAAAACTTTATGAACACACAAAAGCATGGAGCGATCTACACGGGTTCTCTCGGCGAATTTTTAGCTCTGTTCGGGTACGAGAAAACGTCGTTCATCAAGGTTATTTACCTCGAATATTAAATCGTCCATACAAATATAACAATAAATATTTGATGTGGCAATAAAACCACAAAATATATTTCTATGATTGAAGAAAAACACTCAAAAGTCTACAAAACAATAGGAAAGAATCTAAGGAAAAGAAGAAATGAATTGGATTTAACACAAGATGAAGTAGCGGAAAAAATTCCTAAAATGGATAGATCAAAAATTAGCGATATGGAAAACGGAAAGGAAGATTTTGTTTTTTCTAAATTTCTAAATCTTTGTGAAGCTTTGGATTTATCTGTAATTGAAGCTCTGAAAGAAGAGGAAGATATGGGGAATTAATTGAAAAATTTGTAACAGCGTATCCGATTAAGAAGAAGGGGGACGATTGATTTAATAAGGAATATAGACTCCTAATCTGTGGGTCCTGAGTTCGAGCCTCAGCGGGGTTGCTCAAGGAGACACCAAGTAATGGTTGTCTCCTTTTTTTATGCTAATAAAAATCTGTGGACCCAAACTGTTACAGTCCAGTCAATTAGTATCCGTCCTATGAAGTACAGGCGCTTTGCTTTTCTACTATTTTCTTGAAGTTTTGAGGATATAGATTCGTTATATTTTTATGATTTATGGAAGCTATATTCTGCAGGGTGTGCTTTAACCACTGAAAAGGGTTTACTTCATGTTTTTTGCAGATGGCGAAGAATGAATATATCATTGCTGAACGCTGTGCTGCCTCATGACTTCCTGCGAACAACCAATTTTTTCGCCCCAGGTTATGTAAAGTTTTACATAACCTGGGTTATGACAAGTCTGCGGTTATGCAAAGTAACTTTTCAAAAGCCAGCTAAGAGTTGCAAATTAGCAAAAGCACTTTACATAATTATGTGTTTGATTTCAATAGTCACAATACCGTGGCTGTTAAAATAAATAGCTATGAGAAAGCTGAGTAAGATAACCAATTCTTTCAATCAACTGATCTTTGATGCGGGTGAAGTTCTGAAAAACAAATTGATCAGAGCAGACGGTACCGTTAAGTGGTATCGATACCACTGGCGGCGAATGCACTTACATTTGTCAAGCGCAGGTATCACTGAGTTTAACTCGGATATCGGTAGACAATACCTACTCGGTCTGTTTGGCGAATTTGACTATGCGACCCTTCGTAAACGAGACAAAGATGTCGTGAAGGTTATCAATGTGCTTTGCGAGTTTTACGACACTGGTACGCTGATTAGTTCTAAAGAGCGCATCGTGCTCGATGGTAACATTGGTGAACAGATTAAGCAGTTCATCTTGTATCTGGAATCGCGTAGATTAAAGCCGTCAACAACCAAAGTGCAAGAACATTACTTAAGTAGGTTCTTGTTCCACCTTAAACCAGACAACATTAATGCTATGAACAAGGTTAACAAGATTATTATCATGGATTATCTTAAGACCTTGGATAGGCACAAACCAAGCGTAGCCCACATGACCTTACGGGCGATCCGTAATTTTTTGAAGTACCTATTTGATCAAGGACTATTAAAGGAAGACACATCGGTTTATGTTCCTAAAGATAAATACATCAAGCAAGCCCATCTGCCATCAACATACAAAATCGATGAGATACAACGCATGATCTCTACGATTGACCGTTCACGCCCCTGTGGCAAACGCAGTTACGCGATGACCTTACTAGCTTCAAGACTTGGACTGCGAGCATCCGATATCGCAGGACTTAAGTTTGAAAACCTTCTTTGGGAACAAAGTCTTATCTCTTTCAATCAGTATAAAACAGGTAGGTTGCTTCAACTACCGCTTCTTGCTGAGGTAGGTGAAGCGATCATTGACTACCTCAAATACGCTAGGCCAGTTTCAGATGAGCCTTATGTATTCTTGAGCGGCCGTTCACCGGTTGGCCGGATATATAGTACTTCGGTTACCGGTGTAGTTCAAAGAGCATTTATTGCTTCTGGCGTCAATATTGAACACCGCCACTACGGCCCTCACGCACTTCGACACAGTTTGGCGAGCCCGCTTTTAGAACAAAGTACTGTTATGCCAGTAATCACAGAGGTGCTGGGGCATGAAGATTCAGGATCAACAAGATATTATTTACGTATCGACCTGACTTCTATGAAACAATGCATGTTAGATGTGCCACCGGTACCCGAGGCTTTTTATGAGCAGAAAGGAGGACATTTTTATGCGTAAGCAATTCGTAGGTATTTACGCTCCATATTTGGAGCAATACTTGGCCGATAAACGTCAACTCGGCTTTAAACAAAATACAGAAGAGGTTATCCTTGGCAGATTTGATCGCTTCACGGTAGAGCGGGGTGAAAAGCATGTAGGTATAACTGCAGAACTTTCGCAAGCTTGGTTAAAAGAAGGTATAAACTTATCTGGGTCATACAATTACCACCGGGTCATACTGTTGAATCAGCTGGCAGCTTTCCTTAATGAACGGGGTATTGGTTCATATGTCTCACGTCTGCCTGTCTTTAAACTTGATTTTGCTCCACACATTTACACACAAGCTGAATTGCAGAAGCTTTTTGATGCTGCGGATAGTTATCGGATCAATAAAGGAACCCGCCAATCAATGTTCGCAATGCCGGCATTATTGCGATTGTTGTATTCCACCGGTTTAAGAGGTGGAGAAGCACTAGCGTTAGCAGTTAAGGATGTTAACCTGGATGACCAGTACCTCATTGTACGCGACAGTAAAAATGGGCAGCAACGGGCTATTCCTTTTTCGGATTCAATGGCAACAGTACTGAAGCAGTATGCTTGCTACAGGGACAAGTTGCCAGTCAATCTTGTAAAAGCCGACCGCTTTTTTATAGCTCCTGACGGCAGGAGGATATCTCGTGATATGATCAGCAAATGGTTTGCCCATTTACTATCAATAGCGGGTATTAATGCAGGACGTGGTGTTACCCCGCACGCTCTACGTCATACTTTCAGCGTCCATTCGCTAGCCATGATGGCGGAGCGGGGAACAGATATCTATTGCTCTCTCCCGATACTTTCCACCTACCTCGGTCACAAAGCAATAGAGTCCACCAATCATTACGTGAGACTGGTAGCTTCAATGTTCCCTGACTTGCTAAAGGATGTCGACAGGATATGCATTAACGTTTTTCCAAATGCTACTGGCTATGAAACCTACTGACTTTTCAAAATATCTGTCAGGGTTTCTGACTGGGTATTTGGCCCACGAACGAGGTGCCAGTAAGAACACGATTTGTGCTTATCGCGATACTTTTGTTCTGTTCATCGGCTACATGGCTACTCAAGGAATACCGGTAAACCGACTTATCCTAGAGTCCATTACACAACATGCAGTTGTGGGTTTTCTGGATTGGTTGCAAGCCGAACGGCGAAACAGTAATACGACCAGAAATGCAAGATTGGCTGCGATTCACGCTTTTTTCAGTTATATACAGTATCAACAACCTGAGCATTTGTACGAATGCTAAAAAGATACTATCCATACCGATGAAACGTAAAGTCACTGTTCCGATGAACTATCTAACGATCGAAGGTATAAAAGCGTTGCTGGAACAACCAGATACGAGGACATCAAAAGGTCGTCGGGATCTCGCATTGCTTTCGTTGATGTATGATACTGGTGCAAGGGTACAAGAAGTTATTGACCTAGTGCCATCCAGTTTGAGACTCGATGGACTCAATACAATCTGTATCACCGGTAAAGGAAATAAGACAAGGATCGTTCCCATGCTTGAAGATCAGGTAAGGCTATTGAAATTATATATCACTGAACATCAACTTGAACAAGGGAGTAATAATAAACATCCTTTATTCTTCAACAGCCGCCGAGAAAAACTCACCCGTGCTGGTGTGAACCACATTTTGATCAAATATGCTGAGATGGCAAGAAAGACAAGCAATGTTTATTTGCCTGAAAAAATTAGTTGTCATGTATTGCGACACTCCAAAGCGATGCATCTGTTACAGGCTGGTGTAAACCTGGTGTACATCCGGGATATACTCGGGCACGTATCAGTTCAAACTACGGAAGTTTACGCCAAGGCTGACTCACGGGCAAAACGAGAGGCAATCGAAAAGGCTTACACGTCAGTGGCGCCCCAAAAAGAACCGATTTGGTTGTCAAACAACAACCTACTGGATTGGCTTAAAAGCTTTTAACAATATGATGGTTAATAAAATACTATCAATGATTATGCAAAGTCGTCCTCCATAAAAGCTTAATTGCAGGCAGTTCTCGCGGTATATCACGCTACACTTCGGATAACCATTAGCTTGTCATAACCCAGGGCAACCGGTCGAATGGCGTTCTCGATAAGGTTATTGTCAATGTGCAGATTTCCATCGCGTAAATATTCCGATAGCATGTCCCAGCGTGCGTATGTATAGACCATAGCCTTTCCGATCTGGCTTTTGGGCAATGTGTTTTTTATCTCCTGAAATATCCATTTCCCCATATCGTTGAGTATCGGCAGCGATTCTTCCAGCCGCAGTTTCTTTATCTTTTCTGGAGAAAGATTATCCTGTTTTGCTTTTCGCTCGATAGCATATAACTGCTGTATCATCAGTAATGCCTTTTTTGCTCTTTCCGGGTCATTCTGCAGGGCTTTTTCAAACTCGCGGCGCGCGTGTGCCCAGCAGGCCAGATGGGTGATGTCTTTATTCTTGCCCAACTTTTCGTAGGCGGCATACCCATCCGTCTGCAGATATCCCTTAAAATTATCCAGCATAGATTTAGGTACATGGCCACCACGTGAAGGGTTATAATCGAACAGCACCGTTTTATCCAAAGGCGAATGGTAGACCCAAAAATACCCCTGATGGGCAGCACCTTTTTTATCGCTGTCCAATACTTTTATGACCGTTTCGTCTACCTGAAGATATCCCTGTGCTTTTGTATCCAAGACAAGCTGTTCATACAATGGTTCGAGTTTTTCCAGTGCCTGTCTGGTCCATCCTTCGATCGTTGAGGAGGCTATTTGTATGTTTTCTCTGGCGAAGATCTGCTTTTGCCGATACAGCGGCAAGTGATCGCCGTATTTTCCCACCAGTATCATCGCCAGTAAGCTCGGCCCTGCGATTCCTTTATCGATTACACGCTCAGGAAGCTCGGCGATGGCTATGGCAGATTTATCTTTAGCCGCATATTTATAACGGATGTAGCGTTTGATATAGAACTTGGCAGGCTCACACTCCAGTTCCTCGGTAATTTCCTTGCCGATACAGACCATTTCAGACAGATCACCCTCGGGATGGATCTCGATCTCTTCTACAGGAAGGTGGGCGGGCAGTTTCGCCCGTCCCTTATGATTAGGTCGTTTACGTATGTACTCGATCTTTACTTTGATTTCCTCCTGTTGCTGGGCAACTTCGGCCGGCTCTGCATTAAAAGGAAGCATGGTCTGGTTGGGATCACCTTCAAAGCGTTCACGTTTCTGTCCGAATTGCATGCGCTTATACATGGCAAGTTGCGACTTTAGGTAATCTATCTCTTCGTCTTTTTTTGAGGTATCCTGGGAAAGTGACTTTATCTTTTCATCACGTTCGGAAAGAGCTTGGTCACGACTGGAAATGACCTTGAGAAGGTCTTCTTTTGAGAGATTTTCCAGTGCTATTTCCATACCCTAAATTTACATTTAATTTTCCGATTACACACAAGCGGATAAAAATTGGCGAGAGCTATCGCAATCAAAGCAAGTCCCGCTGCTTATCTTTATGTTGAAAAAAAAAGTTATATGAAAACAGCAGGACTTGACGTGCATAAAGATAGTATTTTTTGTGCGGTATTTAATGGGAAGCATTATTCGGATGTGGAGGTTTTCGAAACCTTCAGTACGGGCATTCGACAGTTGGGAGCCTACTTGAAGGCTGCGGGTGTTCTCCGAGTAGCGATGGAGAGTACCAGTGACCGATATCGGAGGGAAAAGTATGCTGAGTGTCATTGATGCCCTGATAGCCGGGGAGCGTGATGCCGTACGTTTAAGCAAACTGGTCTATGCCAGTAAGAAGAACAAAGAAAACGGAAAGCTGGCAGCAGCACTAACCGGCTGCATGAAGGAGCACCACCGCTTCAACCTGCAGATGGCAAAAGCTGAATACGACCTGTTGATCAAGCAGTCTGCTGAGTATATAGAAAAGATTGAAGCTATCTGCCTGCGTGATTTTCCACGGCAGAGTGCCTTGCTAAAGACGATTCCCGGCGTTAGCCGTATCAGTTCCGCTGTGATCATCGCCGAGACCGGCGCAGACATGAAAGTTTTTGAAAACAGCGGTAAACTGAGCGGATGGGTCGGATTACGACCAAAGAATGATGAAAGCGCAGGGAAATATAAAAGTACAGCGATCACTAAAGGAAACAGATATCTCAAGCCAATACTGGTACAGGTTGCCTGGGCGGCAAGCCGCTGTAAAGGCTCCTATTTTAAAGACAAATTCAACCGTCTAAGTATAAGAAAATCCTCGAAAAAGGCCCTGATCGCTATCGCACGAAAAATATCCGTTGTTGTATGGAATATCCTAAAAGACTTAACCCCTTATAATCCGGCACTACAGGTGATCTACGAACCAGCCAAACTAGATGCCAGGATACGGTATCACCAAAAAGAAATGGAACGCATAGCGAAACTTAATCCATAACAATTTTTTGCGTAAAGGCCGGGTATCTTTATGGTGGCTAAAAGACCCCGTTTTTAAATTGGCTAATGCAAATGCCTGAAAAGGCTATAAGTACACAAGCATGAGTTAATGCCAGCCTTACGGCTGACCAAACTCGAAGAGGAAAATCGCAAAACCCAATGCGCAAGTGGACTGTATTATAGTTAATTTATAGAGGAAAGATACGGAATTACCCGCGCCCATGCAACCAAAAGCCACTTTTAAGGCAAAGAAAAACGTCTTTTCTGAATGCTTTTTACAACTTGTATACCCTCAACCATCAGAACCAGGTCACTCCAGAATAGTTCACCGTTTTTCACCCCTGGTGCCAGAAAAGTTCCGCTCTCCAAACGTTTATAATACAACACAAAGCCACCCTTCTCCCAATGCAATAGCTTAACATGCGTAAGACTACGGTTCAGGAAAACGAACACTTCACCACTGGTGGCCTGTCGTTGCATACCCGAACTGATCAGTCCGCAGAGTCCGTCAAATGATTTTCGCATGTCGCAAAAGCCGTCATAAAGGTAAAAACGGTGCGATGAACCAAGCGCAAACATCAGTATAGACGGATCAGCTGTGACACAAGGGCAACATCGTTTTCGATCTTGATACGCACACCATTGGGATAAATAATCTCAACATCGCTCTTTCCCCGCGCCTTATCAATTGTTATAAAGTTTCCGAGGCCTGTTGTGTCATTTTCTTTACTGCGCGAAAACCAATAATAAAAGGTCGCTTCGTTGATCCCATTTTCCGCGCAGTAAGCTTTCTTACTTTTTCCGCTCCGATGCCAGTCTGCTATCATAGACTGCATACGCTCGCGCTTTTCTTCTAAGTTGTTCATACAGCAAAGCTAAAGCTTAATGCGATCTAAGGCAATATATACTTCATAGCACGGATACTCATATCCGCTGTAAAGGCCTTTTTATCCTTCCATACAACATATCTGCAGGCATTTCGGATCTGGTGGACAACACAGACCTGGGTGCTGCACTCAGGAAATACACTCCGTATGGTAGCGGAGAAGCCGTTGAGATTATCGGTCGCTGTGATCAGCATATCCTCGACGCCCCGGGATTTCAGGTCTGTCAGGATACCCATCCAAAAACTGGCACTTTCATTCTTGCCCAGCCCCATGCCCAGGACTTCTTTATAGCCATCCCTGTTTAGGCCCACAGCGAGATAAATGGTTTTATTGACCACTTTGGAGTTCTCCCTGACCTTAAAAACAATGCCATCCATCCAGACAATCAGATAGACCTTGTCCAGCGGGCGGTTTTGCCAGGCGATCACATCACCTGCCACACGGTCGGTAATCCGGGAAATCGTCGATTCAGAAAGGTCGAATCCATACACATCGCGCATCATGTTTTCTATATCCGAAACACTCATACCTTTGGCATATAACGAAACTATGACATTCTCCACGCCGTCAATCATGTTCTTGCGTTTGGGAACGATGATGGGATTGAATGTACCATCGCGATCTCGGGGAACCTGAATTTCCAGATCTCCCTGATCACCACGAACCTTTTTGCTCGTATGTCCGTTGCGGGAATTGCCCTGGCCACTGCGCTCATGCTTTTCATAACCAAGGTGGCCATCCATTTCTCCTTCGAGCATCTGCGATACTGCTCGTGCCTGTAATTCGGGAAAAAATGATTGCAGCTCTAAACCGTCCTTAAAACTCTTTAAGAACTCCTTGTCGTTTAATAGTGACTCCTTGTCAATCATACGCTTATAAAGTTAGTAAATAAAAAATGCGAAGTCCTTTCAAACTCCGCATTTCTATAACTTACACACTTTATGAGACAGTGTCTTGTATTACTCTGAAACATATTATTTGGGAGTGTAACACCAACTATTATTTAAAACAATTCTCTTAGATCATTATTTTCAATTGCTATGATTACTTCTTTGCTTCTCCCTCTTGTCCTGGATTCAATATCATAAAGATAACTTTCGCCAAGGTGACGTTTGAGATAAGCAATCTCTTCTAAAAAGTAGCGAATTGATTTTTTATCATCAGATAGCTCCTGAGCACCAATTCGTCTAATACTTTTGGTTGAAAGTGTATGGTAATGACGTAAATCCCTAATCAACATTTGGATAAAATTTAAATTTTCGAAATTTAAGTCTTTTAAAATTCTAAGTGATTTTTTGAGGTTTGCCTCAGCTTTTTGTTCTAACGATATCTCGCTTCTACCCATTTTGTATTTAGGTCTAAATTCCTTTACCTCTTCATACAAACCCCAGAAAACTGATGAAAGCTTCAGGGTCGGTTCGTCAATTGCACAAGCTATTTTTTCCAAGAGATCTTCAAAATCAATCTCACTGATCGTTCTGCCTTCATCTTTGCCTACGGACTGTGCAAACAAACTCAGCCCTTTACGTCTTAGGACATTTAATTCGTATTCGGAATGTTTTTTAGCAGTTTTTACGCGAGGTGGGAGCTGACTAATTTTATCTAAGATCTCAGGATGTTTTTTCTGTAAATCGGCATAGAGATTTCTGATCTTGGTAATTGTATTAACTTCTCCTTCCTCTTGTGGGTTACTGTTGATTTTTGAACCCAAAGCAGCAGCAGAAGGTTCCTCATCTTCATCAAAAATCTTTGCGTCTTCTCCCAAAGCATTATGAATCAAAAACATTTTTTGCTGTGCAATTTCCCTTGATTTTACGATATCTGCTCCTTTTAATGAAGGAAAGAAATTTAGGATAAATAATTCATCATATACCTTAGAGCCAATACGGTTAATACGACCTACGCGCTGAATAACACGTGTGGGATTCCATGGAATATCATAATTGATAATTACTCCAGCCCTATTCAAATTAAATCCTTCGGACAGCTTATCTGAGGTCAGTAATATCTTGAAATGATTGGTCTTTGTGCCTTTATACTGTGCATTAAAGTCGCTGTTTAGATTTTTGGCTAACTCCTTTGAGACTTTACCATCGCATATTAAAACATCATTTCCGAATTCTTTCCTAAACCGTTTTTCAAGATGATAAATTGTATCTACATATTCTGAGAATAAAATTATCTTTCGGTCAGGTTCTTTTATCAAAAGCTTTTTGATTTTATTGATAATTTCCTCTTGTTTAGGATCTTTATCGACTAGTTTCAAATCTTTTAATCGTTGTTGAATATCTTGGAACAATTGAATATCCGAATCTATATCATCTAAAAATTCCTGCCTTCTCTGAAACGTATTAATGTCATAAACTTCATTGTTTTTGGGTGTTTTCCGTTTGAGATCACCAGCAGCATATTTTTCTAAATTGGCTTCAATATCTTCAATTTCAAAATCTTTAATTCGATCTATGAAAGAACGATCCAATATAAATTTATCGGTTTTATAAATAAAATCTTTCACCAATTTATGTACCTTTAAGAACCTCTCGATAGATTTTTCAAAAGAACCAAATGAAGACTCAAATCGTTTCACCAAAATACGACGCATAAAATCGTATAAGTTTTTCTGTTGGTTGTATTGCCGATTTCCAGATTCATCAAGCTTGTCACTCAGTATTTTTTCGTAACTGAACGGCTGGTAGATAGCTCCTGTAAATACTCCATTTTCTGCAAAATATTTACTAATGATATTATCATAAAATTCATCCTGCTCGGGATCCAAATAGTAAAAAACCTCTTTCGGATCTTTCACAATAGATAAGTCACCAACTTCTTTAGCATAAACATAATCCTGCTTTAAATCCAAACGATTTCTCCGAATTACTACAGGACTTATTATACGCTTTATATCATTAGATAAGCGTTTTGTTTGAGCTTTTACTTTTTTAATATCTATTGGCAAATTTTCATCAATCATTATTGTGTAGTAATTCTCTGCTATCTTTCTTTTTCTATCGTCAGTAGAATTCCAATGCTTGAATATAAAAGACAACTGCTTATACTCGTAGTTTAAGCGACTGAACTTTCCCGCCAGATTATCCTCTAAGGAGATAGTAGATTTACCCGGAACAATAAATAACTTTAACAAAGAGAAGATATCTGCGGGAGAATTATTGAACGGTGTAGCGGACAAAAGAATCACTTTTTTACCACGGCAAATCATTGATAGAGCTTCATAATCAGAAGTATCTTGATTACGAAAATAATGGGCTTCATCTACGATAATGATTTCAAAGTCTCTGCCTTCAATATTATCAGCTATTTGATCAATTTTACCTCGACTATACACCTGCCAGTTATATAATCCAAACTTCTCTAAATATTCCCACCAACCACTATCTTTTTTTTCTGCATCACCTATTAATCCCGGAGGACAAATAATTATCCCCCTTTTATTCATCTGACGGGCAATCATTGATGCTATGACTGATTTCCCTAAACCTACCACATCGGCAATAATACAACCATTGTGTTCCTTGATCATTTGGATGGCTTGATTCACTGCATCTGATTGATAGCTAAATTTTTTAAGCTCTATCTTATCCAATAAAGCATCCAAATCAACGTCTTCTTTCTCCTGATTTTGTAGGTCGAGATAAGTTTTTATAACAAGACAATAGGCTTCAAAAGGCGTTATTGTAGCAACTTGCGTTTTATTTTTGATAAAGTCAATCAGTATTTTACGATTTTCTAAATTATCTGTGATTGGTGTTGCTCTTTCCCACAATTCGTCGAAATATTGAACAGCGTCAGCATACCCATAATCTTTGATCTCGACATTAAATTCTTCCTGATTATGTAAACCGGAACGAGTTAGATTACTACTTCCTGTGATAAATTGTCCAGACATACCTTGTATTTCTGCCTGGTCTTCATTGAGATGGAAGAGATATAGTTTTGCGTGATTTGGATTCTCTGTTTTACGTATTTCTAACCGGTTTTCTTCGATCATCTGTACGAAGAATCTTACCTGGTTGTAGAACTCTTCAGTGTCCATTTCTTCATTATTCAATGCAAATCCCAATGAAACAAGATATTTTTGAAATTCTTCATCCATCGAGCTATTTTCCTCTTGTTGTTCGGCGTATTCAATAATATTTCCCAGATAGTTACAAACCTGTAATCCAATTAACAGTTTTAACTTTTGTTGTGGATTTCTTTGAAGGCTTAGATAGATATCCGACCATCCTGAGAAATAAAAATAGCCTACTAAAAATTTCAATTCATCGCTGATAGAAATCAAAGTATTTAGCCTTCCTTTTAGCGTCTTAGTTTGTTTATTATTGGTAATAAAATTATTTGCCATTTTAAATATTTTTTATTCCAGGATTAGTAGGTGTGAGGATATATTTTTCCTAAATCCCAATTCTGTTGATTGATTTTGTTCTTGATATCCCTTAGTTGTTCTAGGATTTCCTCAAATGTTGGAGCATCGGGTTGATAGATCATTTCCTCTCTCATCTTTTTATAATCGCGCTCCCAAGCTTCTAACACTCCGTTCACAGGCATAAAATCGAGCATTTTCGGTGACAACTGATTGTAATCGACACCACCTACCTTTGTAAAATTAAATCGGTGTTCAACAATTGTTTTATACAAATCACAGTCATCAATAGCACTCAAGTATTTACTTCTTGACAATTGATATACATCGTATAGATGACGACTCAGTCGATCGACCCTTATTTTTTCTAAAGGTTTATGAAACTCCTCGTGCAAAAGAAAAAGTTTTTCCAAGAGTGTTCGTTCTGGGTTGACTGTTGGTATTACCACTGCCGGTGCCGAGAAATCCCTATCTGCATATAAATCATCTAAAAAAGAAGTTACAGGCTGCAAAGTATAAGGTTCTATTAGTGAACGACAACCGATTTCTATCTGTATTCGAGGCTGAACATAGCCCAAACTCTTTATAACATTAGGATAGTAAATCTCAATAATCCTAGGGTCTTGATCGCTGTCCTCGGCTTCTACAAGATTAAATTCCAGATTTTTAAATCCATATACTGAGAACCTGTCCTGTAATTCCAAATAAAATTGTTCAGACGTATATTTATAAGCAGCCTTTCTTAACTGAGTACGTTTATTCTTAGACAATAAACCGCCAAATCCTAAAAATTTTCTGTCAATAGCTAAGTCAATATCTTCTGAAAACCGATGAATAAGGTTCCAGGATTTACTCAATGATGTTCCACCTTTGAACACAAGATGTTCAGCAGCACTTGTTTCAAATACAATTTCCAATGTACGTACTACCCACCAATCTTTTTCTGCCACAGAAGGAGGAATCCCAATATGTTCAGCGACTTGATTATAAGCGTTGATTTGAGTTTCAGTTGGTATAGTGAGCCAATTAATCATTTCTGTTTGTTTTTAAAGCCTGACGCATGATAATTCTAATCCATTCTGGGGCTAATTTTATATCGTGTTGTAAGCGGTAAGGGTCTTCTTTTTCTAATTGTCGAAGGATACTATTTATTTCGTCTTCTGTTACCTTGTCTTTACCTATTTCACGAAGTGCCTGAATTGCTAAACTACTTATCGACCCAATTGCTGCCAGATTTCGTGGACTTGTTTTCTTAAATACGATTTTCCGCTTTCCTATTTGTATAGTACGTGCAGCTCCATCTGTAAGATAGACCAAATTCATCGGAACTTGTGTAGATAGACCCAATGCATTTAGTGCTAATATACCAGTAGGAACAATCCTCGCTTTATCTCTTCGACGAACCGCTTCGGCTATCTCTTCCGTAGTTGGATAAATTGCTCCTAATACGGGATCTATCCTTAAACGGGAATAAATACCACGAGATACCCGCGACAATTCTTCTTTTTCTACCAATCGTTCTAATGCTTTGGATACGGCTTTAGAAGTACCCAAATTAAGAAAATCTTCGATAAAGAATAGCGAACCCCTCTTGGCTTTCTTAATCTTTACAATTATTTTATTATCAACACTTTCCAAATTTTATACTAATTATTATGTCGCAAAAATAGTGAAAATTTGCGACAGAAATGAATTATGATTTTAATTTTTGATTCAGAACAAATGATGATACGGTTAGACGATGCACCCCCAGAATTCTACCAATAGCGGAATACGACACGTTTTTATCGAGTAACTCCTGTATTTTCTTTTCTTGACCTGTCAATTTTGTTTTGGCTGATTTACTTCCAACCGGACGACCGAGAACAACTCCTTCAGCACGTTTTCTTGCCAAGGCCTCCTTAGTACGTTGTGAAATTAAATTCCGTTCAATCTCAGCCGATAAACCAAATGCAAAAGCCAAAACCTTAGAATTGATATCACTTCCTAAGCGATAATTATCTTTTATAGTCCACACTTGAATATCACGGTTCATACATTCATTAAGCACTCCCATGATCATTAGTAGGTTTCGCCCCAAGCGAGAAAGTTCCGAGCAAATAAGAATATCGCCTGTTTGCATCTTCTCTAAAATTTTACCTAATTTCCGGTCTTCTACCTTCTTTGTTCCAGAAACAGTTTCATCTATCCATTTATCAACAAACAGTGAATGTGCTTGGCAAAATTGATTGATTTCAAATCTTTGATTTTCTACATTTTGGTGGTCTGTGCTAATTCTGATGTATCCGTAAGTCATTTTTATATTTAATTTATACAATTATTATCATCAATAAATGTATAAAAGAACTTTCAATAA